>NZ_QXQR01000038.1:0-3598 GCF_003660355.1 Helicobacter sp. L8 | reverse complement strand
GGGGGGATATTGAGCTGAAGGCTTTGGATAAAATCGGGTATTCTAACTACTTGAAAGGCAAATAATGGGCGTTTTGATTGATGGCATGAGCAATGGGTGGGAGTATAGAAATAGCACTAATAGGGCGATGGACTTTTTAGTGTGCCTTACTGGGGTAGCCGGAGAGGACACTAGCGAACATTGGGGAATAGAGGGGCAAAACAGAGCTTTTCACTATAAATTAGGCAAGCAGGGGGCGAGTGTGCGCATTTATACCAGCACTTTAGAGTTTGATAGAATCATCACAGGGGGTAAGGGGAGCGAACAGGATTTAGCCACTAGCGGGGGGATGTGGGATTTTATATGGGGGGGGGATGAGTATCGAGAGTGGACTTATGGGCGGGAGAGAATTTCGCATAATGAAACCATGCGACAGCGTGGCTACGACTGGAGTCATCATATTAGCGCCACTGATGCGCAACACAACAATCAACTTGGTTGGTGGAAACACGACTGGGTATGGAATCCCCTACAAAACACTTTTAAACAGACTCAAGCGGGCAAGAGCTTTAGCTTTATCTATTCTCTAAAACCCGGGGAGATCATCTACTTTAAGCGCATTGATAGCCCACAGACTTACCAAGGGGCTTTTTATCTCTGTGTGCGGGATTTTGCAGAGATTAAGTATTCTTTGCCTTTTGCTTGACTAATAAGCTGTGAAGAGGCAAAATAACCCTAGCGCAAGAGTTCCCCCCCAATGGAGGGGAGACCTTCGCATTAGCGTAATTGCTGGGCTAGAGCAATGATCAACGCTAGAATTATTAGCAGTCTATGCATATGGCTACCTCCTTTCAGGAGGTCGCCCTCTACCTCCCCAACCCTTAAAGGCTTGAGCCCATACTCCAAATGCCCTAAGAGATAACCATATATGCCTCTTGCGCCCCCATTATACCCTTTTGTGGGCTTAACCCTTGCTACCCTCTAAAAAATGCGCTACATTAGGGCTATGCTAGAGCGCAAGGAAAAGCCCCAAGTAAGGGCGTATTATGAAACCCATGATGTGAGCTTGAAAGAAGTCGCCGCGCATTTTAAGATTCCCTACCGCACGATCTGCTATTGGAGCCAAAAAGAGAAATGGCAACGCTACCAAGCCGTGCAAAGCGTGCAAGTAGAGGTGCTAAGGGACGAGCTTACACAACACAATCTAAATACCTTTTTGGGGGCTAAGCAAGAGGAGATTAAAGATGTGTTGCGCGAGAATTTAAAGCACATTAAAGCCGACCCAATCGTGATGGAATGCATTTTAGAGACTTCTAGCGATGAACTTTTGTTAAAGGCGATGAATTTGCACTTCATTAACAAGAACATCCTACTAGCCGCCATTATCGCCAAAGACGAGCTTTTAAAAATGGTGCGCAATAATTTGGGGAATGCCAAGGGTAACCCCGTGATCATAGCCGCGGCTGAAAAGGTAGCAAAGATGTTTAGCGATGTGAAAATTAGTCTGTATGGTAGGGAAAGTGTTGTGATCCAAGAGAGCGCAGAGAATGACTATTCTAAGATGACTACAGAAGAGCTATTGCGCTTGGCTAATGATGATCCTTAAAGATGTTCAAAAGGCGTTCTATGTGGTTTAATTTCTCTTGGCAGGTTTTTATTTGGGCGGTTTGGGTAATTTTGTAGCGTTCTTTAATTGCTTTTTCTTGAGCTAATTTTTGTTCTTTATAGGCTTTTGTGTCCAACTCTAGGGCTTTTATTTGGGCGTTTTGGGTATCTAGGTGGATTTGGCTTAGATGCAGGCGTTCTTTTAGCAGGGCGTTTTCTTGGATGAAGTGGCTTAAGCTTAGCAGGCTTGAGAGTAAGCCCACGCCCAGAAACACCAACACATAAGCCATTAGGGTTTTTTCAAGCTCAAAATGTTTCTTAACACCTCTATCGCCTTGTCTACCCCAAAATAGCCCACACTAGCGCTTAGCCCCACTTTTGCCAAATAGGGCAAGTTAGTTGCGCTCATCATAGAGTAAACGCACACGCAGATAAAACTAGAAGTGAGCACCACCACTAGGGCGCGCTTGAAAGTCTCAGTCGGGCTGTTAAAATAGCTCAAACCCCCAGCAAGCACGCCTATGAGAATCACGGGCAAGAGTTCTATGTATTCTTCTAAATGCGCGATGTGGGACATCATTCTATCTTTTCTTTGAGTTCTAAAAGAAGGACTTGTTTAGGCACGCCTTTTTTTTGGGCTTCTTTGATGAGATCGCTTAAGAGGGCTTCTGTGGAGGTGTGGCTAGGCTTTTCCTTGTGTTCTTGCACTTCTAGGGCTTCCTCCAATTGCTTTTTTATGTTGGGGTCGATCTTGCCCGTGAAAACAAGTATAGTCGCGATAGAGGCGTTATACTTAAAGAAGTAATGCACATTTTGCGCGATAGAGAGCACAAGAGCGAAGGCGACAAAGACACCCACCCCCGCTTTTAGATTTTCTTTAGTTTTAGCCTCCATCTTAGAGCTCCTCTAGATCGTGGATGGTGAAAGTGATGTTTTCCACCCCGTGAATCTCACAGAAGTTGTAAAACTCTTGCACGGCTTTTGTGCTTTCTAAAATTTTGCCATGTTTTTTGTCATAGCGTTTCCCTAGCAAAATACAGCCCAAGCTGTCTATAGCGTCGTTACCAATGTGGATCATAATCCGCCTTTTGGCAAAGGCGGGGTTATTAGGATCGTGTAGCCATAGGGCTTTATTGCGCCCATTAGCCCCCTTGCCCTTATAATCAGCGGGCACGCACACTGAGCTATCCGCCCAGTGCAGGCTGTAGGCGCGCGCTACTATTGGTTTATCTTTGCCACTCTCATCGGTAGGCGCGCCCGCGTTTTCCATTGTGTAACAGCTAAACACTTCAGCCCCCCCCTCATCATAGACGACCAAGTAGCCCAGAGTGCCCGCCTCTATTTTGCCATTTTTGCTAACTTTTTGGCTAATGTGATCCCTTTGCAAGACCACTTCAAAACCCTTTACTTCATTGGACATTGTACCTCCTTAAAATTTAGGGGGTTCATCTTAACTAAACGCGCGCCAAAATTAAAGGGTTAAAGCTTTTAAAGCCTATGGCTAGGGGTTTTTTAGGGGGCTTTTGTGGCATAACCCACCCCCCTTTTTCTCTAAAAATCTAGGTGTGGGCAAGACAAGGGCAAGACAAGAACACACGCCATAAAAGAAAAAGCGCACACACACACAAGCGCGCTCTAGCACACCACAAGGCTAAGGCTAAGCTAGCCCAAAACAAAGTTAAAGCACTTGGCGCACATTAAAAAACTTGACAAATTAACTAGAAAATGTCTAAAATACGCCCAGCTTAAAAGTTCTTTGGCTTATCAGTGTTGCAACAATGGTACAGAGTGCGCCAACGCACGCCTAGAAAGATACCCTTGTACATCTTACTTAGCGCGCGGGTAGTCCCTATTTTAGGGGGTTACGCGCCCTTTAGAGAGTTGAGGGGAAGGGAGTTTAGATAATGGGGTTGTAAAAGAACTCTTTTAACAAGGTTTTTCCCTGTGCTTGGGACATCAGATACCCTACAAACTCTCCATGCATGTTATAAAGAATGGCACTAGGGTAACAAAT
>NZ_QXQR01000037.1:0-3756 GCF_003660355.1 Helicobacter sp. L8 | reverse complement strand
AAGCAAGAATACCAAGCCCTAGACAAACAAGATCGCTACGCCAGCAATGCCTTTAGTGTGATCTGTGAGAGCAAGGCTTATAGCGTAGATGTGGATAATCAAAAGATCGCCCATAACCCCCATCACCAGCTCTTAGGCTATCTCAACGCTTTGCGCCATAACTATGGCTTTTTGACCAATGGGCGTGTGTGGCGTTTTTATGACGCAAGTAAGCCCAGCTATAACAAGGTCTTTTTTGAAGTGCATTTAGAAAAGATTTTACAAGAGCAAGATTTAGAGAGTTTTTTATACTTTTACCACCTCTTTAATGCGACTAACTTCTTGGAAACACAAGAACAACGCACAAAAATCCTTGAGGCACTTAAAAGCAATGAGGACAAAAAAGCAGACATTAATGCCTTTAAAGCTTGTGTATGCTACTCAGTGTAAGATCACTCTAGGTTTAATTTTAATTTTACATATGAGGGTGGTTACAATCCTGACTGCCTAGTGCTACAGGTGGGAGTAGCACAAATGCGCGCCCAATCTTGCTTTTAGCAAAACTTAAAGAGTTTGCACCCAAGGGCGCGCAGGGTAACTAAACTCTTAGGAACAATGCGGGCAAGTGGCTAAATGGGGAGTAACATGCTTGACTCTGCTAACACCCAAGCTCCTTAAAGTTCAAGTTAACCCAGTTTTATTATAACGCGGGTTTTTGAGGTGGATACATGCAGAAGCGTTTTTTCTCTTTGGTGTTGCTTGGTGTGTTGGGAAATTTAAATGCCCATCCCAAAGATGGTTTTTTTGTGGAAGGAGGGCTGATGACGGGACTTTTAGAAACCCGTGAGGACATTAATGCAAAACCCCCCTGCCCGCTTGGCATCATCTGTAGCCAAGAATATATGCAAGATGCCACCCCCACTTTCACCCAAGCAGCCCTAGATAATAGGAAAAATCCCATTACCTTTAATACCACCGCTCCAGTAAAGATACAACTTACCCAAAAGGGTTTGCATGTGGAGAGTTTTCTACCCTACAATCTACACAATGTAGATATTTACATGGACACAGCCAATGGCCAAAAAGTCAAGGTAGGCATGATCAAGGATTTGCCCCAATTTACCCAAAGTGTACTCGCAGAGGATTTGCTTCCAGAGATTGCCAAGCTGGGGGGCAATGCCAATTCTATCTTCAGTCTAGCTCCCTCTAGCTCTTCAGATCCCACCACCACACAGGTTTTAGACAATTTGGCTAAAATCACGGTGGATATTGAGGGCAAAATCGCCCAAGCAGGGGCTGCAGGTAACACCACTTGGGCTATCCCCACGCCCACACAGGCAAAAGAGTTAGTGGAGACATTTTTTAATCTCACTGCCATGTTAAGCTCCCCCCAATTCAAAAACGCGCTTTTAAACTCCCCCTTTGAATTAGTGAATGGTCCGGGAGACTTTAAGCCCAATGTGGTCCCCAACGCACAAGGACAAATCACTAACCCAGCTTACCAAAAGTATGTGTTAAACAAGCAACAGGTCTATGACAAATACATCGGTAAAAAAACCATTGTGATCGACACCCTAACCCCCCAAGCTCCCTACGAAGGTCTAGGAAGCCCTGGAGTCTTTGGGATTCAAAGCTCTTTAATCAATCCAGCCACAGCCAAAATTTTGTCCACAGATAATATAAATGGCAACACATGGCCTATCATCACGGTGATGCATGAATTTGGGCATGTCAATGGGTATAGCCATAATGGTAACATGACCTACCAAAATGGTTGGTATCCCTCAATTGGAGCCCCCGAATCAAAAGACGGGGCGCAGGCAGCCTGGAAGTATTATAAAATCGATGGTCGGTATGTGCAAGCAGGCATGGGAGGTATCGGTGTAGATGTGTGGACCCAACTTGGCAAGGCGGGGAAACTGCCCATTAATTACAACCAGCTTGCTAGCCAAAGCACTCCTGTTTATCCCACAGCCTTTATGCGCGCTTTACAAGGCGTTCTCTCTACCCATAGCTCTAACGCCTTAGCAATGGTGGGTTTTGACATCAAGGGGGGTTACCAACAGTATTTTAACGACTATTTTGGCTTGGCTTATTACGGGATTTTAAAATACAACTTTGCTAAGAAAATGGGTTTTGTGCACACCATTAACCAAGTGGCTTTAGGAGTGGGGATGGACGCGCTCATTGATTTTAAAACCCGCTATAGCACCTACCACCTGCGCGCTAAGAAAAGAGGGGCATACGCTGTGCGCAAACTTAAAAGCGCCTTTGGGGGTTTCTTGGGCTTTCGGGCGTTGTGGAAAGGCTACGATTTGGGTATAGGTTTTGCCAATAGTGGTAACTTAGACCTGACTACGGGCTTTAATTACCGCTACAAACATTCTAAATACAGCATAGGCATAGCCCTGCCCCTAATCCAGCAAAATGTGCGTGCCCAAATCAACACCAAAACTTTAGTGGGTGTTTTGGGGATTAAGGAGGGGGTGGAGCACTTCAATGTGTTTTTCAATTACGGCTGGGTGTTTTAGCCATAGCAACAAGGATCGATTAAAATTAGCCATGTGCTAAAACGCAAACCTTTGTGCACGCCCGCTCTAAAACCCGCAAGCAACTAAGCTATGGGGGTGGTTGGCTAGTAGCGCAAGCTTGCTCACCAAGCAAGGGATAATCTTTGGGGCATCAACCAACCGCAATAGGGAAAACATAAGACCCTAAATAGATCGCTCTTGTTTAAAGCCACAATTTCCGCTTAGAATCCTCTAGCTTTAACTATGGAGAGCTCGAGGAATCGAAGTTAAGCACAAACCCCACGCTTAAGAAACTACTACAGCACACAGGTTTGAATCCCTATTTTAACACATAATCTCCACTCTTGACACACACAATGCGGGTGTTGTGGATACTAGGGAGCACACGCTTACCCTTAAGCAGTTCCTCTACTTCATATTGGCTACAAGTGCCCTGGTTAGGGCGCACCACAGCTTCCACCCATGTTTTGTATTCCGGGCTATTCTTGATCTGATCGTCTAAATATTTTCCCTCATAGACTTCTACAAACTGCATAAAATCCGCGTCTAAATTGAGCCCATTTTTTTGCACACTGGTGGTGCGCTCGGCTTTATTTTCTGTGAGTTCTTGCACATAGTAGGTTGGGGTGGACGCGCCTACTTGGAGCGGGCGTTCGTAGGTCTTTGTGGTTTTAATGGTGGTGGTGGAGTAGGTGCTGGTCCACTCTTGGGTGGTGTTGGGATCAATGCGCAAGCACTGGCGCGTTTTAGCTCTATAGCATAGGCGTTGGGAATAATTGGCTTTGGAGAGACTAAAGGTGTGGGTGGTTTGTGTAGGACCTAGAGTTTCTATTTTGTCGGGCAATGGGGTGTAGGCTAGGGTGATCTTACCGCTCTTGCTGGTGCTAGGATCGCTTTGTAAATTGCATGGGGTTAAATCCAAATACTGCCCGCTGGCTTTATCCAAACTGCGCACAATAGTTGGGCGCGTGGCTTCCAATTTGGCATCATCATAGCTCCAAGTCCCACAAGCAAATTCTTGCAAATCACCCATACCCACATTGGGGAGGGGCATCTGTGTGGGAGGAGGGGTGGCTTGGGGGGTGGCTTGTTTGGCTTGGGGAGTTGTCTCTGGCTTCATCTCAGGCGGGGTGGGGGTTTGGGCTGTATTTTCCAAGGGACTCTCTTGGCTTGCGCTTGGAGGCGTATTTTGCTTAGACGCGTTGTCCTGGGGCGGATTCTCTTTAGAGGGGGTGGGGGTTTGCGT
>NZ_QXQR01000036.1:0-3783 GCF_003660355.1 Helicobacter sp. L8 | reverse complement strand
CCCCCGCATCACCCTACTTTCCCACCCTTGCAAAGGGCAGTATCATCGGCGTTAGAGAGCTTGACTTCCAGGTTCGGGATGGGGCTGGGTATTTCCTCTCCACTAGGGACACGGGGAAAGCAAAGCTTTTACAAAGCCTCTTAAAAACTTTGTAACTTGTCAAAGCCTTGAGCTTGCACCTAAAGGATTGCCAAATATCTAGCAACGCTCAAGGGCTTAGCTTGCCTTTAGCTCCTAGTCAAACCAAGAGATTTTAAAGTCTCAAGTCTGAATTTGAAGCCAAACCTAGCAAACTAAAGCACAAGCCAACCCAAAGCTTAAAAACTTGGCAATCTTGTTCAAGCCTGAATGCTAGGCTAGCTCAATGAAGAGCAAGTCAACCTATAAGGCTTTAGCTAAAACCTTTAATGCAAGCCACTAATGCAAGCCACACAAGCAAGTTCTAGCTAGGGACTTAACTCTAAGTTTGCTTGCAAATTTTAACCAAAGATGCCATTCTAGCATCCTTGTTTTAAAAAAGCAAGAACAAGGCTTAAAAGCTTTGCTTTTGCCAATAACCTATGCTCTGATTTGCTACAAAGCATAATTACACTCAACAAGGCGGTGATACCTTATCAACCAAACAAGCCAAACGCTCTATTAGTAGTGGTTAGCTGAATGCATTACTGCACTTACACACCCACCCTATCAAACATGTAGTCTTCATGCGAGCTTCAGGGAAAGCTCATCTTGGAGTTGGCTTCGAGCTTAGATGCTTTCAGCTCTTATCACAACCATGCGTGGCTACCCAGCGGTGCTCTTGGCAGAACAACTGGTGCACCAGTGGCATGTCCATCCCGGTCCTCTCGTACTAGGGACAGCTCTCCTCAGCTTTCCTACGCCCACAGCAGATAGGGACCGAACTGTCTCACGACGTTCTGAACCCAGCTCGCGTACCGCTTTAAATGGCGAACAGCCATACCCTTGGGACCTGCTCCAGCCCCAGGATGCGATGAGCCGACATCGAGGTGCCAAACCTCCCCGTCGATGTGAGCTCTTGGGGGAGATCAGCCTGTTATCCCCGGGGTACCTTTTATCCTTTGAGCGATGGCTCTCCCACACGAGAACCACCGGATCACTATGACCGACTTTCGTCTCTGCTTGACCTGTTTGTCTTGCAGTTAAGCTAGCTTGTGCCATTACACTCAACTGGCGATTTCCAACCGCCATGAGCTAACCTTTGTAAGCCTCCGTTACTTTTTAGGAGGCGACCGCCCCAGTCAAACTACCCACCAAGCATTGTCCTTCTTGAGGATAACTCAAGCCAGTTAGCTAACAAAAACGCCAAGGGTGGTATCTCAAGGATGGCTCCACAAGAGCCAAAGCTCTTGCTTCCAAGCCTCCCACCTATCCTGCGCATGGCATTCCCATTAGCAGTGCTAAGCTGTAGTAAAGGTCCACGGGGTCTTTCCGTCTTGCTGCGGGTAGGAGGAATTTTCACCTCCACTACAATTTCACTGGATCTCTCTTTGAGACAGCTCCCATCTCGTTACGCCATTCATGCAGGTCGGTATTTAACCGACAAGGAATTTCGCTACCTTAGGACCGTTATAGTTACGGCCGCCGTTTACTCGGGCTTCAATTCAAAGCTTCGCTCTTGCGAGCTAACCCATCCTCTTAACCTTCGAGCACCGGGCAGGCGTCACACCTTATACTTCCTCTTACGAGTTGGCAAAGTGCTGTGTTTTTGGTAAACAGTCGGGAGGGACTCTTTGCTGAGACCTACTCGCGTAGGCACACCTTATCGCGAACTTACGGTGCTAGTTTGCAGAGTTCCTTAAAGAGAGTTCTTCCACGCGCCTTAGAATACTCATCTCATCTACCTGTGTCGGTTTGCGGTACGGACAATTAGGGCTAAACTTAGAGACTTTTCTTGGCACGATAGTATCAGTGATTCTCTCTTTGGTCCGAAGACCGCCAAGAGCCTTTCAGGTTTCAAATACAGGAGCGGATTTGCCTCTCTCCCAATCTACACCCTTAGACTAGCACTTCCATCAGCTAGCTCACCTAACTTTATGCGTCCTCCCATCGCACACCCTAATTGGTATAGGAATATTAACCTATTTCCCATCGCCTACCCCTTTCGGACTTGGCTTAGGACCCGACTAACCCTACGATGACGAACATCGCGTAGGAAACCTTAGATTTACGGCGGATGCGATTCTTACGCATCTTATCGCTACTCATTCCTGCATGCTCACTTCTGTGCGCTCCAACACTCCTTACCGGTATGCCTTCAACGCTGCACAGAACGCTCTTCTACCACTGCACAAAAGTGCAATCTACAACTTCGGTGTCTATCTTAGCCCCGTTATATTTTCAGCGCATGATCACTAGACCAGTGAGCTGTTACGCTTTCTTTAAAGGATGGCTGCTTCTAAGCCAACCTCCTGGTTGTTTGAGTAACCACACATCTTTTTCCACTCAGAATAGAACTTGGGGACCTTAGTTGGTAGTCTGGGTTGTTTCCCTCTTGACGATTGATTTTATCACCCACCGCCTGACTCCCAAGATACAACAAAAGGTATTCGCAGTTTGACAGGGTTTGGTACTGCGGCGAGCAGCCCTAGCCCAATCAGAGCTCTACCCCCTCTTGTTATGACTTGAGGCTATACCTAAATATATTTCGAAGAGAACCAGCTATCACCAAGTTTGTTTGGCCTTTCACCCCTATCCACAGCTCATCCCAGCCCGTTTCAATGGGCACGGGTTCAGTCCTCCACAAGCTGTTACACTCGTTTCAACTTGGCCATGGATAGATCACTTGGCTTCGGGTCTGCAGCGTCTGACTAATGCGCCCTGTTCAGACTCGCTTTCGCTACGGCTCGTTTTCACTTAACCTTGCCAGACACCACAACTCGCAGGATCATTATGCAAAAGGCAGTCCATCACCCTGATAAATCATAGGGCTCTGAATGATTGTAAGTAGATGGTTTCAGGTTCTATTTCACTCCGTTACCCACGGTTCTTTTCACCTTTCCCTCACGGTACTTGTGCGCTATCGGTGTAGTAGTAGTATTTAGGGTTGGAGAGTGGTCTCCCCGGCTTCAACCCGGATTTCTCGTGTCCTGGTCTACTCTGGATACGGCTATCTAGGGTGTATCTTTCGCATACAGGGCTATCACCTTCTATGGCTTGCTTTTCCAAGCAACTCTGCTAGATAAACCCCTTGAATGTTGCCGTCCTCAACCCCGCGTGCAAGCACGCGGTTTGCCCTTCTCCCCTTTCGCTCGCCACTACTGAGGGAATCTCGTTGATTTCTTTTCCTCTAGCTACTGAGATGTTTCACTTCGCTAGGTTCGCTCTCTATAAATAGAGTAACTCACATTGCTGTAAGTTGGGTTGCCCCATTCGGAGACCTACGGATCAATGCTTCTTGACAGCTCCCCGTAGCTTATCGCAGTCTAGTGCGTCCTTCATCGCCTCTACTACCCAAGGCATCCACCATCTACTCTTAACATCTTGTTTGTTTCAGTTAGCATATCCGCTAAACTGCCTTGATAAGATTTCTACCGCCTTATTGAGTATAATTCTTTGGCTTTGTAGTTTTTACCTTTACATAGGCTATTGACAATGAAAAGTCAAAAAACATTAAGCAAACGCTCTTTAAGCAACACCATCCTAAGAATGCATCCCTTTAGATAAAAGCCTCAAAGACGCGTCCTATTGGTAAAACTTTCAAGTTACTCACATTTGCTTAGGCAAAAGCGCATTCTATCGTTGGAAAGCTTAAGGGGGGCTTAG
>NZ_QXQR01000035.1:0-4067 GCF_003660355.1 Helicobacter sp. L8 | reverse complement strand
TTTGTGTTTTGCCATATCTCATCCATGTTTAAACAATCTGGAGTCAAACATGCGTGCGTGTTGGTGTAGTGGTGGATAAACCTAATGTATGCAAAGGGGATGACATTATCCACAAGGTGCAGGACAATAGCGGGAAGTGGAATGGCTTTAAAAGGTGGCTTAATCAAAAAACCGGGGGAGTTATAGGCATTGATCCAGAGCTAGCCCAAACAGATAATTCTATTAACCAATACATCTACTCTCTAGCGCGCGCGATGAACAAGGGGAAAACCACGAATCAAACCATAGAGGACGCTAAGAACTTAAGCGCGCTCAAGCTCAGAAGCGCGCAGGAGAACACGGCTAGAATGGGGGAAAATCAGAGTATCTTGCTGACTTTCCTAGAACAACAAATCAACCAGCTTAAGGCTTTAAAGGTAGGATAAGCGCACTTGATCAGAGTCTAAAAACTCGGCTGCATCAAAGGGTTTTAGGGTTACTTTCATGGCAATTCCTCTAAGATTCTTTGCGCCTTGATTATATCCTTTTGCTGTGTGCTTTTATCGCCTCCACATAGCAAAATCACCAAAGCATTACCCCGTTTAGCCACATAGAGGCGGTAGCCAGGTCCTGTGTGGATGCGCAACTCAAAAAGCACACCACCCATAAGTATTTGAAAAATTTTAGAGTGGTGAGGATAGTTAAAGTCCTCCGCGATCATTTCGTGTTGGTCGATCTCAGCTCTTGTTTTGGCTACTTCTAAGAAGTGAGCCAACACAACCTGCTCATACTCCTTAATAGCGTCCATTTCAGAAACATAAAAACCTAGCTGAAAATTGTTTTGCTGGGATTTTGAACTATTCATGCGATTTTTCCTTCACTTTGCGTCTTTTGCGAAATGCTTGATAAAGTCCTCATGACTTTTAAACACATGGGTAAAATAACAGCCGGGTTTATCAATTTTAAAACTTTGAATGTACTCTTGGCAAAGACTAGCTTTAGAATAATCGGTGCTGTTGGGGTTAGTTATCTCAAACAAACACACGATAGAGGGGTTGTTGTTGCGGTGTGTCTTTGCGCTCACTAATTTGATGTGCTCGAACAAGTATTTATTTTGGATATACAAAGCCCCACTAAGCCCTTCAAAACTTTTAATGTGTTCGCGCTCTTTTGAGTTGTAATAACTTTTTTTTGCTTTCTTGTTCCTTGCGCTTTTGTTCTTGTTCTTTAGCCATTGTGTCTTGGATGCGATTCTGCGTGCTGCGCTTGAGGATAGCCTTTTGCATGCCCAAACTAGGATGGGGCTCAAAAGTGAAAGTGATGCCTACCACCTTATTGCCTTTGCCCTTTTTGGTTTTGGTGTAGCTAATGGTTTTGTAGGGGAGGGTTTGGTGATCGGGGTTTTTGGGGTCATACTCCTCTTCAAGCATAGCTAACTCTTTGCAAGCGGGCTTTAGAACAATCCTATCAATATCTACAACAGCCAAGCCCTTAGGTATCCCCATGAATTCTTTGAAACGCTCAAAGTCGTTTTGATATATTGACACCTTGCACTTGCCATGTGTTTTTACATCCTCAAAGCGCACTAGGAGTCTGTAGAGGTTTTTGGCATACTTGCCCTCCAGAGACACAAGAACTTTTAATTGCAGGGCAGTGAAATTAGCACTTAGATCATTGAGCAAATGGAGAAAATAAGGAGCATTTACACCCACTTCAATATATCTGAGCTTGGGAGTTTTATCTGAAACAATGGTGAAGTGTTTAAAAACAAAACGATTGGTCTTACTGATTAACTCTTCGCCATTTTCTTTAAAGTGGGCGATTTCCCAAAAGTTAGCCATTCTTACATTTTTCCAAAGAGTCTTAACCACTTTTAACAGCCCAACTTCATCAATTTTTGGCGCGCGATCATGGCTTTGACCTCTTGGGGGGTGAAGTGGATCAGAGTGTCGCCATTGTCTTTGAGGCGGTTAAACAAACTAAAGAGCAAGTTTATTTCACGCGCGCCCAATTTGCCTAAATTGACTTGATAGATGTCGTTGTGTAACACCACTTGGTTAGGGTTGGCAATGGGTGAATCTTTGGCGAGCACCGCGTCTTTAGAGGGGAGGGTATCTGCTGGGGAGATCACCACGACATCTTGCGTGAAGGGGAATGTTTCTGTAGCGCGCTCTTGAGGGATGCTAGGGGGGAGTTCTTGGGGCGTTTTGGAATCGGGGAGATGCTCTGAGATGGCTACGAGCTTTTTGAGATAAGCGTCTAGGCGGTCGACATAGGTTAACTCTAGCGTCCTTCTTAAAGTGGGCTCGGTGGTGATGTCAATGACCTTAGCTAAAGCCTTCACCTCCGCCTCAATGACCCTAACTTCTGCTAATTGTCCTTGCAAGTCTTTTGCGTCTATTGCCATCAATATCCTTTATAGGTTGGCTGTCAACTTAATTAACAAGCTAGCTTTAACCTTTGTTAACTGCTTTGCAATGCCCATGTCTAGGCACTTCTTAGGCAAATTTACTTGTATTATAAATGCCATTAATTTAATTTGCCCTTAATGTAGCGCAATTTGCCCTTAATGTAGCCTAATTTGCCTTTGTTTTAGAAACTGATTCTCTTTGTTCGACATTGAGTTTTTGCAAGAGCTGTTTAGCATCTAACAAGATCAAGGGCAAATGTTGTGCATGGGTATTGAGAAAGCGATTAGCACTGAGGATTTCTCTAGCGATGTAGGATAGACTTTTACTAGTGCGCGCCAGAGAGTGATTGAGTTGGATAAAGTTTTGATTGAGTAATAGACTTTCTTGTTCTTGTTTAGTTGTGGCTTGTTGGCGTTGTTGTACGCATTTATCCCACTCACTCTCTAAGTCCTCCTTCTCTTGTTTGAGTATATTGAAGCGTTGCACTAAGAAAGCTAATCTTTCATTAGCAATGGTGAGCAGTGCCTGCTGGTTGCTTTGGATAATGCCTAGCTGTCTGTCTTGCACACTGGGATTAACTTCTTGGAGCTGGGGCACAAGATGGGTTAGAGTTTTGAGCTTGTAGTAGTGGTGTTTGAGATTTTTAAGTGTGGGTGGTTGGTGATGCAGAGCTTGGGCGATATGATCTATAAAGTTAAGATTGATAAAATTTCTCTCTTGGGTGGTGCGTTGCATTGCTATTTCACTTTTAAGTCTAGCCATGTGCAATAGAGTGTTTTTATCCAAATAGCGTTGATCTAAGCGTTGGTATTGCTCATAGATGGCTTGCTTCTTTTGCAAGAGGGTGAAACCTCTAGTGTGCTTTTCAAAGAGTGTGTTGGTGTAATCCAGCCAAGCTTGCAAGTCCTCTTTAGTGTGGGTGATGTGGTGTTGATGTTATTCTAAAGTTTGGGTGAAGTAGGCTTTTAAATTCTCAAGAGTAGGAGCATCTAAAACATCTAAAGGTTCAAAGTGTTCTTTGTTGGCTGGGCTGTAGCTTTTAGAGAGAATGGCGCGCCAATCTAAATTCTACTTGGCTAGGAGAAAACGAATCACCTAGTTTCTCCCAAGCGCGTTTGGCTAAGACTTGTCTGACACGCAAGAGCTTGTCTGCATAAAACTTAGTACGCTGTTCTAGCTGTTTGATGCGTTTATGGATGGCTGATGAACCAACGCTTAGGAGTTCTTGGCTATAGCGATTGAGTTGTTCTTCTTTGCTAGACAAGTCTTTTTTCGCTTGTCTCTCTTCATCTCTGATATTGCGCAAGCGTCGGTTGAGATTGTCTCAAGCCTGCAAACTGGGTTGATTAACATAGAGATGCTCAGGAGTTTGCAACCACGCATTAACACGATAGCTAAACTCCTCTCTTAAATCGTGAAAAAACTCTTTGCAATCGGTGCGGGTGGCAAAGCGCAATCGCTTTTTGGTGATTTGATTGCTCTTATTGGTAAAGACATGGATATGGGCATGTTCTTGGTAGTTATGGGGCACTAAAGCAAATTTGTAATCAGGCATACAATCTCTGAGTGTTTCAAAGGTGGTATCGTATAACTGAGGCAATGGATAGTATCCAAAGGTATAAGTAACGAATGCACTCCTCCTAACTAATAACCCGCATTTCTTATCTGTTTTGAGGA
>NZ_QXQR01000034.1:0-4179 GCF_003660355.1 Helicobacter sp. L8 | reverse complement strand
GCATTCATCCCACCCGCTAAAGACGGGTGGGATTTCTGCCAAAACAAATTAAACTCGTCCATCTTGTCGTCAATGGCTTTAAACTGCTTGGCTGCACGCTCTTGGGTGAGAGTGTCTAGGGCGTGCAATTCCCTTAAAAGCTGTTCTTGGAGTTCGTGCAACTTGGTAGAGATGTCGGCTTCTTTGGCGTTTAGATCATTGATCGCGCTCTCTAGGCGTTCTCTGATGCTCTGCATCGCCTCTTTGGCTAGAGTTTGCAACTGCTTAACTTGGACTCGCGCTTCCACGCTCAAGTCTAGCAATTCGTTTTTAAGATCCTCCATGCTATCTAGCTTTTCTAAAAGGGCTTTTACGCTGTCTTTCACCGCAATGACTTCGTTAGCCTCTGCGCTCATGCGCGCGATCAAGGCTTTTACTAAGTCTATTTGCTCTAAAACTAGATCAAAATTGCGCACAATAAGGTCGTTATTTTTGATCATCACCGCATTGAATTGATCAAAGTAGCCATTATAGTTGGCTACTAATTGGCGCATGTACTCGGCTTGTTCGCGCACAAATTGCACACGGCTTTCCCCTCTATTCTCTGCGCTCGCGTCTAATCGGCTTGCATGGCGGTAGAGTTCTTTCAAGGCTTGAAAATTGGCTAGCACGCGATGGGTCGCCTGCAAAGCTAAATAGATTTGCTCCTTCCAATTGTTGTTTTTGTTTAGCGCGTCTTCTAAAAGGCGCAAAAAGTCCTCTTGAATGTCCTTAATGTCGGCTTGGGCAACATCTGGGGGGATCACCACAACTGGCAAGGGGGGAATATTGGGGAAGGGAGTTAGCGCGCCTTTGGGCTGTGCGCTCTGGCTTAGGGCTAGATTCGAGTCGGCTAGGCTTTGGGTCTGTTTGGCGTGCGCTAGGAGTCTTTGTGCCTCCTCTAAAAAGCCCTTGGCTTCCTTGCTTTCTAAGTATGCCTTTTGGGCGCGCTCTTGGGCTAGCTGGGCATCATCTAGCGCCTGCTTAGTCTGCTTGAAAGCCTCCTTAGCCTGTTCTAGCTGTTTTTCTTGCTTGGCTTTGAGTTTGTTGAGCTCGTCGGTCAAAAATTGGGGGTCTTTGATCACCGCGGGGGCTGTTTGTGTAGTCCCTGTGGGGGTTTGGGTTGTCCCTGCGGGGGTTTGGGTTGTCCCTGTGGGGGTAGTGGTGGGGGTGCCCACATCTACAATCTGGGCGACACTAACGCGTTGGAAACCTTGATTTTTAGGGTCTGGCATGCTAATCCTTTAGGGTAAAATAGGCATTTCTTGCGCGCTCACAAGAATATTGAGACTCTTTTCTAGGCGCGCCTTGGGGTTGTGGGCAATATAGGTAATGGTGTAGCTCTTGGGCACACTCGCGCTAAATAGCATGCTATTGCCCGTGCTGTGCAACTTGCCATCCACTAAAAAAGACTCTTGGGGGTTGAAAAGCGTGGTGTATCCCCACACTTTTAGCGGGTGGTTGGGCAAAGTCTCTAGGCTTTGCGCGCATATCTCAATAGAGTCCATGGACTCTAGCGCGCCTATTTGGTTTAACTGCGCGCTCAAGCGGTTTAGCGGCTCTTCTAGGGGGCTTGGGGCTTGATCTAGCCCGATCTTATTGATCGTGCGCACCACATTGTCCGCGTGCTGGGCAACACCGCTAGCATTGGAGGCGTTTCCTACCACTTGCAAAAAGCTCACATAGGCGTTAGCGCGGTTGATAGCAACATTGTCCTTTAAACTTTTTAGCATACTCTGGGCTTGAATAAGAGTGTTTAAAATCTGGGCTTTGAGTAATTCTAGCTGACACTTGTCTAAATTGATTTTAGCTTTCATCTGCATGGACTCTAGGGCTAGCTTAGCCTCCTCCAAAGAAAAACGCGCCTCTTCTAAATAGAGTTTCTCGTACTCAATCGCCCCCTGCATGCAAAGGCTATTGAGTTCTTTAGTGCTGAAGTTCTGGGTTTGCAGGGCTTGTCTTAGGCTTAAAAAATTGCGGATAAAGCGGTTGATATTCATACCTTCACCACCCTACTCGCATAATTTTTTGACGCATAAAGGCTATTAAGGTACAAAGTTAAAAGGTTCTTGGCTTCTTTGAATAAATTCTTATACACCCCTATTTTATTGAAATTGGATTCATCTGTGGGCACTTCTAGCAAGAGGGCTAGCGCGCCATAGACTACCGCGTCCGTAGCAATGGGGGGTAAGGGTAGGGGCTGATCTAGCTGCTTAATGGGCTCATAGGCGTAATAAATCACGCTTAAAAGCCCGGGTTTAAAGGGGCTTACACTTAAAGCCTCGGGCTGGATGAAAAGGCTCAATTCCAAAGCGTTGTCTACTTCTGTGCGGAATTCTAAATGTTTGCCCTCAAACTTGGCTTCTATGATGCCTAAGATATAGGGCGTGCGCATGAAACGCGCTTGCTCGCTCAAGCGCGCTAAACGCTGGGCTCGATTTAGCTTGAACTCTAGCACTAGACTAGCCACTACCGCATTAATCGCGTCTAATATCTCAGCTGCGCTAAAGCGCATAGCTTGGTAGTTGTCATCTTTCAAGCGCGCGCGGATTTTGTGTTCTACTTCATTGCTATCCACCATGCAATAACTCCCTTTCTATGTCCTCAAAAAAGGGGGGGTTGAGATAATAACCCCCCTTGGTGATATTGGTGTCATAGACGCGCATAAAATCCTTAATCAAGGCGCGTTGCGCGCTATCTTGGGGCAATTTCAAGGTGAAAAGATAGGTTTCTAAATCTTGGGCTTGCAAATTGATAAAATTTAGCGCGCGCGGGTAGTCTCTAAAGTATAATGCCCCCTCCCCTTCGCACACACAAAACACCTCCCCTTGCGTGGTGTAGAAATCACTGCTTAAAGTGATGGGCAAGTCTAGCATTCTCCCACGCCATTCCCTTTTTACCTGCGCGTATTTGTTGCACAACTGCACTAAAGCGTTTTGCCCTAAATCCACAAGACGCGTCATGATCGCTCCATCACTGCGCTATTAGGGGGGTTGGCTAGATCGTAATTTTGCGCGCTCGCTCCTATTTGGGCGTTAGCCTCTAGGCGTTCTTTCTCTCTGGCGTTGTAGCGGCGATTTTCTTCCATGAATTGTTCACGGGCTAAGCGCATCGCCTCCTTAGAGTGCTTGAGTTGCTCTTGCGTGCTCCAAATCCCCGCGCCTAAAGAGGCGATGCCAAGAAGCGTGTTCACCCCCTCAATGCCTGCACCTATGCCCCCTAAAACACCACTGCCACCTATGGCGGAACGCCCCCCAAACACGCCTAAATCATTCACTTCAATACTCCACGCTGATCACGCTGGGCAAATAATACACCACTCTTAAGATGGCTTGCCCGGGGGTGGTCTTGTTATGCCCGGTGATAGCGGCTTGGATTTGGGTGGTGCTAGGCGCGCTAAAAAACGACTCGCTGCGGTGATAGCCCTTATTATCCGCGCTCACATCGTCTAAGAAGTACTGGGTTTCATCCGTGAAGCCTATGTCAATGCTAGCCCCGGTTAGTACCTTGCTAATTTCCAAGGTAACATCTAGCACTTCAGCCCCTGCGGGAATAGCTACTAGGTTTTTGGTGTCCTCATCTAGGTTGAAAACCACCTTGCAAAGATAATTAAGATTATGGACTTTTTGTTCCATAGGCTCTCCTATTGTTTAGCGCAAAACAAGCCGATCACGGCAAAGTCGCTATTATCATACACACTGCTCACACCCTGTGCGCTAGAAAAGCGCGCTTTAGAAACCCCTAAAATGCGATCCACCCCGCAAATAGTCTTTCTGCCCGCGTCCTCGGTCTCGTTGATGTAGAAATTAATAGAGGCGTTGCCCGCTAGCACTAGCGCGCTCGCTCCAATGAGCGCGCCAATGCACACGGGGGTATTATTCGCGTAGGCGCTAGGGGGGGTAATTGTGTTGAAGTTCTGCTTATTGATGTGGTTTTCAAACTCAGAGTCTGAAACCTCGCTATTGAGCAATCCCACATTCACAGAAGTCCACACCCCCATATCTAACACGGGGCAATTATCCACTAAGCCTACAATCCCGCTAAATAGCGCGTTCTTATCCCCTCTCACCCCGGCGTACTTTTGGAGGTCTTGGTAGTCCTTGTCGCTTTTAATTTGTTTTGGCAGAAATCCCACCCGTCTTTAGCGGGTGGGATGAATGC
>NZ_QXQR01000033.1:0-4661 GCF_003660355.1 Helicobacter sp. L8 | reverse complement strand
CTAAACTCTTGGGCTTTTTGGTATCTAGCTAGATATTTTTTAGCCCTCTCAATCTCTCTTTCATAGCCCTCTATGATGCGCTTGTGTAGGTCTATGTCTCTTGCGTCTTGGTTTGCCTCTAGCTGTTCGTAAAGTTTTTGTCTTTGTGATCTAGGAGCCTTGCTAAGTTTCTCACTAATTGCCCTTGCCTGCTCCTCTAAATCCCCCCTTTGGGCGATCTCAATCTTTTTCTTTCCATCCTCTATGAGTACAGGGTGGTTGGCTATGGTGTGCTTTGCATCCCAGATACTTCTTTGACTAAAGCGTTCTCTTAATAGATCGTGTATCTGCTCGGGTTCTAGTTGCAACTCTGCTAACTCTTGGGGGGTTTTAAGGGGGGTTGTGGTAGTATCCTCTTTTGAGTTTAAGGGCAGAGTCTCGCCCTTAGTCAAAGAGTCAGAGTTGCGACCTTGACTCTTGCTCGCTAGACTTTTAGAATTGTCATAAGCTGTTACCACCCATCGGTTATTGCCGATTTTAACGCCCTTTTCATTCCACCCCTCATTTAAGCCCACTTTGTAGCCCTGATAAAGGATGTTATAGCCATTGTGGGTTTTAACCACTTCCCCGTTATGGATGATGTCCCTTATGCCATTGCCTAACTTCTCTTCTGCATTCTTTCCTGCAAACTCCTTAAAGTCATCAAGGTGTTTTTCTACAATCTTGCTTAAGCCATGACCTTGTATCTTGCCCTCTTTGTTTTTCACTGCCCCCCACACCAAATCAATATACCCCAACCCCTCTTTATAAAACGCCCCGGCTACTTGCCCGCGTTTTTCTTTTAAAAGCTTTGCTACAGCTTGTGCGCCTTTGCCTGCATATTCGGCAAAGTTCTCCCCAAAGGCGGGATTGGCTGGAATGGCTTTTGATCCACGCTGATCTAAAAGCATTTGCCCGCCTTGTTTGAGCGCGTCGTCTACCTTTTTAAAGGTTTTAAAATCCCCAAAATGGGCTACATGCCATAAACCTTCTTTGTCCTCTCTCAAGTCTACAAAAGTCTTTACCCCCCACTTTTCTTCTCTAGCAAACAAATACCCTTCCTGTGTTTTAAGCACCACACTAGGGCTATCTAAAACATCTCTTAGCCCTAAAAACTTGGAATAATCGCTACGATGAACTTCGTAAAGGGCTTTTTGGGAAAGTCTTGGCGTGTTCTCTAGTGCATTGCTAGGGGTGTAGTAGCCCTCATGGCGTTCTAAGTTGTAAGAGCGTTTTAACCGATCGTAAAAAAGTTGCTGTTTTTCACGAAGTATTTTTTCTCTCTTGACCTCTATCACGCCTTTATGGAAGACACTATGAAGTTTATTACCCGCCATATCATAAGACGCTTGAGTATTCTCAAGCGGACTAAGTCTAAACTTAGGCGCAAGCTTGGGATCAAGCTTGGGGGGCTCTTTGGCTTCAAGTTTAAGTGCTGTTGTGCTATCTTGTGGCGTAGGGTTTAATCCACTGCCATGGTTTGGTGGGGTATTAATCTGCAAGTCAGAGGGCTTAATGGCAGTTCCGCCCGATTCTAATATATCAGACGCGCTGGCAACTTCTCCACCGCTAAACCCTGCATTGTAAAGCACTTTAGAATCTGCAAACTTCTTTTTAATGCCTGAAAAATCCTTGCGTATATGCGTGCTAAACACCCACTCTCCATTGTAATTTTTAGCCACACTCATAAAATAGCGCGTTTTATCGGGGTTGATAAATTCCTTAATAAATAAAAGCCCCTTGCCATCATCTAACACCGCATTGGGGCTTTCTAGCGTGGGTCTTATCAAGGGTAAAAACTCTTCTCTTTGGCGTTTAGACAATTTAACCAAACTCCCCTTGGCAAGTTGGATGATCTCACCCTTTAACACGGGTTCTAAAGCCTCTTGCACTTGCGGGCTAAAGTTAGGGATAAAGGGTTCATCTACACTTTTAAGCCCAAAAGTCTTAAGCCATGCATCGCCTAAATCTTGGGGTTTGCACCCTTAGTGCTCAAAGCCTCTTTAAACTCCTTCCCCCTAAAGCCTGCATTGTAGATCACTTTGTGGCTGTTGATAGCCTCTTGTATCTCTGTGAAGTCTTTGAGTTGGCTAAACGACCACTGCCCGTCTTTGATTTCTGCTTTAGCCATAAAGGCTTGCTTGCTAGTGGGGTCTTTAAACTCTTTAAAAAAGATAAATCCGTGTCCTTTATTGTGTAAAGCAACATTAGGACTTGTTAGAGTGGCGTGCATAGCTGGTAAAAACGCCTTGACATTAGGGGCTTGTATTTTAATAGGGGTGTAGGGGGTGATCTCAAAAATCAAGGTTGATGTAACGCCCATTTTTTTAGCTTGGGCTTTAGTTTCAGGGTCTATAAGCGCATCTAAAGCCCCTTGCAATTTGGGGCTAAACTTTGCCCTATAATAGCTATGGATATTTTTAAGCTCAAAAGCCTTCACCCACTCCTCTTTGAAGTCTAGGGGGGTGTTCAAGCCTTTTAAGGGCGTGGGGGCTTGTTTGGTGGTGATGTGGTCGGTAAGTAACCATGCATTGTCATTCTTTAAAAGTTTGTAAAAACTCAAGCCATGGTAATTCTCCCCATTTTTAAGCCACAAGATCGCCATGTCCCCTTTGCGCTCTAAAGCCCCCCGCTTGATAATCTCAGTAATAGCATCGGCGGCGTCGAAAAAGCCACTTAAGTTAGGGTTGTCAAAGTCCTTAAAATTCTCTTCTTTAAGGATTTTAGATAGACCTACATTGACTTTTTTGCCATTTTGCACCCCCTGCTTAGCCCCCCATGCCAAATCAATGCGCCCTAAATCTTCCCTTTCAAACGCCCCAAGAACAATGTCCACCATTTGGCGGCGCGTTTTGCGATTTCTTAAGCTATAAATCGCTTGCATTCCCCTACCTGCTTCATCAAGGGGAGACGCATCCTGGGAATAAATGCTTAGATTAGGTCTAAGATCGCTTGTATCTGACTCTTTAAGGGGGGTTGTGCTAGAGTGCTCTTGGTTGGGTAAAAGAACATCATCCTTTTTAGGCTCTGACACCGATTTACCCGTAAAGTGCGCATCGTCTCTGGTCTGCGCACTCTCCAACTCTTTAAACCTGTCCTTGCTTCTCCTATCCCTAAAACTTGTAAGCACAAATTTATTATTCTCCCCCTTGCCAAGCACAATCATATCCGTAGGCGTAATAAGCTCGATTTTATTTTCTAATTCTTTGTAAAACTTAGCCTCCTGCAAAATTCTAGGCAAGTCGTGGATAAATTCTAAAGCCTTTTGCTCCCCGTATTGTTTTGTCCTTCTCTCTAAGATATGGGCTAACCCCTTTTTAGAATCCCCCCACACCAAATCAATATGCCCCAACCCCTCCCTATAAAACGCCCCGGCTACTTGCCCGCGTTTTTCTTTTAAAAGCTTTGCTACAGCTTGTGCGCCTTTGCCTGCATATTCGGCAAAGTTCTCCCCAAAAGCGGGATTGGCTTCAATTTTAAGCGCTGTTGTGCTATCTTTGATCACACTATCTAAAGGCTCATTGATGGCTGATGTATCCTTTCCCTTACCCCCACTTAAAGATGTGGATTTTTGGTTTAATTTTGAATCCCGAAGATTGTATGCGTTTTCTGACTCTGAAGAAGAGCCCGCTTTTGAGTTTAAGGGGGGTTCTTGGGTGGCGTTTAAATCTACGGCGGATTTTGTAACTAATTCAGATTGGACGGGAGAATACTGCGGAGAAGTGAGCCTAGAAGAAGCAAAAAGACTAATATCTAGGTCGGATTCTTGACCTAATTCTTTTATCTTGCGTCTTAGCTTTTTAAGCTCACTCTTAGTGCGTGTAGATTTTAGCTTTTCTTTACGCAACTCCTTATAATAGGGGTCTTGTTTCTTCTTAGTTTCCCAACTCTTAGGCGTGTGTATTTGTATCTCACTTGGCACGCCATTGTAAGTAAAATTGATGTGTGCGCCCTTGTAGTTGTCTTGGGTTTTGATGAATCTCGGGCTAATGTCTTTAATAGATGGATTAGATTCTAAGCCTTCTAAAACATGGTCAAATTGCGCACTAATGTTTTCTCTAGGCGCAATAACCGCCCCTCTTAACAAGTCATCCACTCTTGTGCTATCCCCGCCATAATAGCCTAGTTTCTCCTCAATACTCCCCACACTCTTTACAATATGGCTAGCCTCTAACTGGCTACTAGGCTCAGCTAGCCCCTCTAAAAGCCCTTTAAAGCCTATTTCTTGCTCTTGAGCCTTGTTAAAAAGCGCGCTGGCTTGGGCTTGGTAGTTTGGTTGCAATAACCCTGCTAAGTGGCTTTTCTCTTGGTAGCGCACTTCATACACACTAGGCGCGCTATTTCTAAGTTCTTTGGACTTAGACAAGGCTTGTAGTATCTGTGTCTTATCTAAGTGCTTTTCTTTGCCCTCTTTGAGGATTTGCCAACTTGGTTTAATGTCCTCCTTAAAGATCACTTGATCAATCTTGGGTTCTCTCTTTAGGGGCAAAAGCCCGGCGATCTCCTGCTTTCTAGCCTCTATCCTCTTTAAGGCTTCTTTAGCACTCAAGCCCTTAGCGTGCGCGTCTTGGACTAGCTGCGCCGTGCTCTTATACTCTAGCAATTTAGCCGGGTCCAACACCTCTACATCTATAATCTCCACC
>NZ_QXQR01000032.1:0-4809 GCF_003660355.1 Helicobacter sp. L8 | reverse complement strand
CCCCATTAGCGCGGATGTGATGGAGATCATCACCAAAGCCCAGCAAGCCCAAGAGCAACAAGCCCAAGCGCAAGCCCCTTATAATGAACAACTCCAAGCTCTAGAATTGCAAAAAATCCAAGCCCAGATACTAGAATTGCAAGCTAAAGCCCAAAAATACAGCCAACAAGGCGCATTAGTGGAGGCGCACACCACTAGCGAGGAGTTAAGCCAAGTGCAGGCGATGCAGGGGGGGGAATCTAAGCCACAGGGCTCTAAGTGGCAAAAATACCCCAGCGCGCACCATTTAGAGGCTTAGGCTGTGAAGATGTCGCTATGAGACCCCAAGCGGATTAGTTCTAAGATACCACCGACATGGCGGTAGATGAGCAATAAGTCGGGTTTAATCCTTTTTTGATTCTATCTTTTAACCCTTGAAATTCTTGTTAGTTTTTGCTTTTATTGGCAAAAAGGAGAAACATGGCTTTTTACATCCACTTTGACAAAGATAAGATTATCTACAAATTTGGCAGTATCACTAAGCTAGCGCAGGCTTATGGCTATAACGCGCGCACTCTTAGATACCGCTATGGGAATAGACACATGCCCATAGGGCATTTTCAAGACTCTATCGAACCACTTAAAAATATGGCAAGAGATGGCTATATCAGCTTTAGCCACAAAGCCCCCACATCTTAAAAGGAGTGAACATGGACATCAGCGCGCAAGAAGAAGAAATTTTACAAGCCCATGAAGAGCGTTTGCAATATGTTTTAGTGGAAGGGCAAGAACAAGACACTAAGGGGACTTGCCAGCCAAATAGGTTTTACGCGCTCATTGAGGACAACGCCATTAGCGATATTTTCAAGGGAGAGGATTTGCCCAACTACAACCCCGAGCAGTTAATGGTGTTAGAAATCCCCCAAGACCAAGAGGCTTATTATTGTGTGGGGCTGAAATTGCAGGAGGGCAAATTAGTTCCTATGAGCTTGGATCAGGCTAAGCAACGCCAATTAAACCTAGTGGACGCGCTTTTTAGCCAAGATTTAGGGCGTATGCACAGCGCGCACATTCCTTTAGGCGAGGTGTTGACTTTTGAAAAGCAGTACCAAGAAGCCATCACCACTGACCCCACAATTCCTACCCCCTTCATAGACGCGCTAGCCCTAGCTAGAGACGAACCTAGGGCGATCTTAGTTAAAAAGATCATCAACAAGTACGAGGCTTATAACAAGGCTTTGACAAAGCTTTTAGGCTACAGACACCGCCTAAGACGCGCCATAAAAGAGGCTAAGAGTGTGCAAGAAGTCCTAAACATAGAGTATAAAAGTCCCCTTTAATGCCTTTAATCGGCAATAGGGCAGACCCTAAGTATAAGGCTTTTGTACACAACCACCGCGTGTATTTGCAGGATGTCTACACCAAGTACAGGGATGACTACCAGCTAGATATTAGCGATGGGATTTTAGAGCGCCAAGCGATGCTAGCGGCTAAAGCCGAAGCCGATGGGCATTTCCAAATCTTTGAAGACGCGTTTGAGGGGGAGAACTTATTTGACTTCATAGCGGCGATCATCCAGGCGATTATAGGCGTTTTAGTGGGCGTGCTAGTCTCTGTATTTAACTTTGGGGCGGGCACACCTTTAGGGGGGGCTATTATTGGCATAGCCGTTACTAGCGCGGTTGCTGACATTGTTGGCACGATCACCAGCTCTATTTTCAAGGATTACGCCAGCAACGCGACCCAGTTTGATCAAAGCTCTATAAGTGGGTTTAAAGCAGGCGCACAGCTCATTAAGCAGAATCTAGCCCTAGAGAACACCCGGGTAACTTATGCGCTCATTTACAACCCTTATGCTATTTTCCCAGAGGGGAGCATTTACAAGGATGAAAACCCGGGCACTCTAGGCTATAGAGCGGGGCTAGAAGCCCCTAATTGCATGAAGGGGATTTTAGGGACTAAACAGCCTAACCTCTTTGCCGAACAGATCAATAACAGCGCGCACAGACACAAGGCGGGGAATGCGTTTTACGACCCGCTCAAATTGCCTTTTCCTACTAGCGATTTTGCCTTAAATAGCCAGCGCACTAAAGAGGCGATGCAAGCCAATTTAAAAAAGCGCATTGCGCAAATACAAGAGGGCTTTTCTATGTTGGTGAGTGAGAGATTTGGGGCTTTTGATACGCAAGTGGTTGAAAGACTCTTTGAGCACCACCAGCGCAAATTTATCCGCCCTATGATCGATCAGCTCAATAGCCATGACTTTTTAGAAAAGATGAAATACTACCCCCGTGGGCATAGATTGCCCTTGTTTGGAAAAATTGCCTATCCGGATAAGTTGGATTTACCCAGTGAAAAAGAGTTTTACAAGCGCGCAGGACGCGTTAAGATGGTGAACAAAGAGGGGGGCAAGACTTATAGCTATGAATTTGGCTATGATGGGGTGATCACTCTAGCGCATATGCACCATGTGTATGAGAGCTACCCCCACGAGGTTATAGCCAATGGTAAGACAATATGGACGACAAGGTGGGAGGTTGATGAAGAGCTAAAAGAGCACATAGGCGACACCATTATTCTCCAGCGCGCACAAATAAAAGACTTGCCTAGCAAAAGCCCACAAGTGTGGCATTATGAAAATATTAAGGACGATCAAGAAGAATTAGACAAGCTAGAGCCGGATTTTTTGATGCAATTAGAGGACGCTTACCACGCCTATATTGTGGAATTGTGGCAGTGCTACAGGGTTACTTCTTTTGCGAGCTTTAAAACTAAAAGACCCTATGCGCAGGCTCTAGCCTACGCGCAAGAGAGGGGCATAGACTTTAGCAGGGCGTTTTTCCGCTCAGAGGGGGAAAACTTGAGCGCGCAGGAAAAAGAACGAAATAGCATTTTTACAAGTTATATAGATAGTTTAATCTTTGAGGAAGAAGCGCAGCTTTCACAAGTTTAAGCCTCCTCGGCAGAAATCCCACTCGTCTTTAGCGGGTGGGATGAATGCCACTAATTCGTGGTATAATGCTCTCATACATTCGTATCTACGGCAGGGAGTGTCGAAAGTTACGCCTTTGGAGATATGATGTGTGAGACCTGTAGGGAATGCGTTGGAGCTCAAACTCTGTAAAATCCCTACTATAGGGACATAGAGTGAGAACCAAACTCTCCCTACGGGCAACATCAGCCT
This sequence comes from Helicobacter sp. L8, assembly GCF_003660355.1. Classification (NCBI taxonomy): domain Bacteria; kingdom Pseudomonadati; phylum Campylobacterota; class Epsilonproteobacteria; order Campylobacterales; family Helicobacteraceae; genus Helicobacter; species Helicobacter sp. L8. The sequence continues at coordinate 1,646 of NZ_QXQR01000032.1, read as the reverse complement.
AGGAAGCCCAAATGTCTTTAGCATTTGGGCACTTCACCCCTTGTTTTAGGGTTGAAAGCGCGCTAGAATGCGCTTAAAGGGAATGCGATGTTATTGTATGAAAAGATTCAAGAACTCTTAGGGGCTATAGAGAAAGCTAAGGCGGAGAACATGGCTTTAGTGGAATTTGCGCGCAATAGTTTGACCAAGCACATAGATACCCAAATGCGCGCTAAGACCCAAGAACTAAAAAGCATGGTGGAAAACATTTTGCAAGAAAAAGCCCAGAGTTTGGAAATACAGGGGGCTTTTCAAGCCGCCTTGAATAGCAAGATTGAAGCCAAATTAGAATCTATGCAAAAGCCTTTAGAGGTGCAGATCACAGGGGCGTTTTTGAAAAAAAGCGCACAGATTGAGCGGGAAGTTAAGCAGGCTTTAGCAGCTAGTTTAGAGGGCAGTGTGCAGGGGCTAGAGGCTAGCTACCAGCAACAAGCCCAAGCGATTTTAGAGCAAGCTAAGCAGGACTTAAGCGCGCAACTCCAGCAGACCCAGCGCACTCTATTAACCCAGCTAGCTAGCGACACCCAATTAGCCACAGACCTTTTTATCAAAGCCCAAGAGCGCGCGCTAGAAAAGCAGATACAGGAGCGTTTGAGTTTCTTTGCTAAAGAGTTAGAGGAGTCTAAGGGCGAGGTGTTACAAGATCACGCCATAGCGATCGCCCAGTCCTTGAGGGAGGCGAGTGGGGTGTTAATTGGGGAGCTAGAAAAGCAACTAACCCCGCAGGTGTTAGAGGGGCTTAACTTGCGCACACAAGAGTTAAGCCAACACGCCCAAGAGAGTCTAGATCACGCGCTCAAAGAACAACAAGAGGGCTTTAAAAGCAGTGTGCAGGGCTTTATAAGAGAACTAGAGGGGCACTATAGCGCGATCTTAGAGCAGGATTTTAGGGAAGCCATTGAGGGGGCGATTAGGGCGATGGACATTAGCTTTTTGAAACAAGAACATGACGCGTTTTTCACCAAGACGCGCCAAGACATGCAGGGGCTTTTTAAAAACGCCTTCAATAAGGAGGTGTTAGCCCAAGTGCGCGCGATAGTGCTTGATATTTTGCAAGAGGAAGCACAAATGCGCGCGCTTAAAGAGATGGAACTAGAAGCGCAATTGCATCTAACTAGCTTGATAGAGAGTAATGCGGTTAGAATGTTGCAAGAACAGGCTAGCGCGCTAGAAGAGTTTGAGAGAGAACAGGCGCGCTATTTCTACCAAGCCGCGCTAGCCAAGACAAAGCAAAAGCTAGTAGAGGAAGGCTTTTTGCCCGCCCAAGAGCTTAAGCACACCAAAGCCTATAAGGTGAACTAATGGGGACTTTAGCAGAGGGCTTAAGCCAACTTATTGAGAGCCAATACCTTAAACATAGCGCGCCCTTGGGGGATGATGTGATCAGGGGGGAGGATAGCGCGCAAGCACAACCCCCAGCACAACCCCCAGCACAACCCCACGCACAACCCCCAGCACAACCCCAAGCACAAGAGTCAGCACAAGAAAAGCCACAGGGCATAAGCACGGGGATTAAGGAGCTAGATCGCAAAATCGCTAACAGAAATCTAAGTATGTTTGACTACTATTTAGCAAAAAATTACCTAGGCATTGATCTAGGCACGCAT
>NZ_QXQR01000031.1:0-5897 GCF_003660355.1 Helicobacter sp. L8 | reverse complement strand
GTTTGCGCCTTAGGAGGCTTGGGGGTTATAGGGGCTTTAGGGGGGGTGGGTTTTAGAGGGGTCGTGGTGCTGACAATCTCAATAGAGCGCTTCCTAGAAACACTGCGCGTGGGAGTGGGCACTTTGGATTCTTGGGGGTCTGTGGGAGGGGTTGGTTTTGCCTGCGTCTTGTTAGGTGCTGGGGGTTTTTTCGCGCTCTTTGGCATGCGCGCGTTGAGTTTATTAGTGATGAAGTCATAGAGTTTAGCGGCCGTTTGCTCATCTAAACTAGAAGTGGGTTTGAGATCTAGACCGATCTCTTTGGCTTCTTTAATCACGATCTTCACATCAGTTCTACCTAACTCTAAAACGAAGTCTTTCAGTGCGATTCCACTCATGACGCTCTTACCTCTTCTAACCACGCTTCGATGTAGTGTTTATTTTTGGGGGCATGCTTGAGTTTTAAAACTTGCTTGCATGCGTTTTTAGCATGCACGCATGCCCCACATAAATAAAAACTACGCCCACTGCCTTCAAAAGCCACAATTTTACCCTCCCGCACGCTAAAACGCAATAATTCTGCTTGCATGAGGCGTTGCCTACAGCACACACAAGTGCGCACCGCATTCTTAGAAACAAAGGCTTTAATCTTCAATCTGGACTCCTTCATTGTCAAAATCTAGCGACAATACCCTAAAATTAGGGAACTTCTGTTGCAATTTGGTTTGCAAAGCTCGAGCGTCTTCAGCATAACACAGATTAAAAAACGAGGAACCACTCCCTGAGAGTGTGCTCATCAACGCGCCATGCTCTAAAGCCATTCTTTGCACTCCATAGAGCACGGGGTAGAGTTTCATGCGCCGATCTTGGTGTAAACGATCCCTAGAAGCCACCCTGAGTATGTCCCATTTCTCTTGGCTAAAAGCCATACACACTAAGCTGGCATGCGCAAGATTGTAGATCGCATCTGTGTAATTGCAACGCTTGGGCAAAGCTTGGCGTGAGAGTTTGGTAGAAATACTATGAGGGGGGATCACCATGATCGCTTTGAGATAATCAGGGATTGCCACGCGCAAATGGTAAACCTTGTTTTGATTCACCTCACTGGGGAGCTTTTCTACCATAGCGGCGTTAAAGCCCCCAAAGATAGCCGGGGTGATATTATCCGGGTGGGATTCGTAAACCAAGCTAGCATGGAGCACCTCTTCTTTCTCAATGTGCCCATGCAAGTAATGGCTCACCGCGCTCAACGCGCCCACCACCACCGCCGAACTACTCCCAAGCCCCCTAGAAATGGGGATCGCATTGTCAAAGAGAAATTCAAAATTCTGCTCTATACCCTGTTTTTGCAACGCGCCTTTAAAGAGGTTGACAAAGACATTATCCACTAAGAATTTAGAAAACCCCTCGCCCTCGCCTTGAATCTTAATGCTAGTGAAGACAGAGGGCACAACACTAAAGCGGTTTTTGAGATTCAAACCAAGCCCTAAACAATCAAACCCCGGTCCTAAGTTTGCGCTGGTGGCGGGCACACTGACAACCAAATCGTTTCCTAAATTTTGATAGCGCATTATAGCCTAATTTATGCTAATTGCGCCTAAATAGGGGGCAAAAGGTATAGGGGTTTTGGATCAACGCCAAAGATATGGCTTTTAAGCAAGATGGGCAAGCGCATGTTCTGGGTTGTAGGGTTGGATAGAGGACTTAGGTAAATCGTGCCTTGGTGGTAGCAATAATAGCTATTGCCAAAGGCTTTAATGGGCTGGTAGGCGTTGAAAGCAAAACCCAAAGCCCCATACAGTTTGAGATTTTGCGCACTAGCCACAGTGTGCACAAAGACATGCACAAGTTTCATCGCCATAAAGCTTCCGGGTCCCACCGCATAGTAAATAGCCCCTAATCTGTAGCCATGGCATGCCATCCACGCCCTAACGCGCGCGAACAAAACCCCCAACGCCTCGCTTGTCTTACAAGAGGAAACCAAAGAGTAGCGCAACACACCGTGCACATAAACACCCATCTGCACCGGGCTTTGCAGAGCCAAAACCCCCAGCGCGCAAGATCGCATACGCTCTAGCTATAAGCGATCACCACTTCCCTAGACTCGGCAGGCGTGTCTTGCTTTTGGGGTGTAGGGGAGAGGTGCACCACTTCATAACTTTGGGTTTCTAACACTTTTTGCACTAGCATGGCGTTGAGCTTGTGGCTTCCCATGTAGGAATGGTAAGCCCCGACCACATTCTTGCCTAAAAATGCTAAATCTCCCATAGCGTCCAAAATTTTATGGCGCACAAACTCCTCTTCATAGCGCAAACCCTCTTGATTCACAATGCCATGTTCATCTAGCACGATGCAATTATTCAAACTGCCCCCCCTAGCTAACCCAATGGAGCGCAAGTAATTTACCTCCTGTAAAAAGCCAAAGGTGCGCGCACGCGCGATCTGCTCCTTATACTGTTGTCTAGAAAACTCAAAGCGGTAGTGTTGTTCTCTAATCATGGGGTGGGCGAAGTTGATTCCAAATTCAAAGCAAAGAGAGGAGCTGGGGCTAATTTTGGCAAATTTAGGTCCGTCCTTAACCTCCACCTCTTGGGTAATACGCATGAAGGACTTAGGAGCGTCTAGCTCCACAATGCCTGCCTCATCTAAGAGCATGCAATGCGCGATAGCCGAACCGTCCATAATGGGAATCTCTTCATTGTCCACAGAAATTTTAAGGTTGTCAATTCCGTAGGCACTCACGGCTGAGAGCAAATGCTCCACGGTGGAAATACGCATTTTTGGGTTGTCTTGAAGTCCTAAAGTGGTCGCCATCGTGGTGTCTAGCACACTCCTATAAGACAAGGGGAGCTCTATACGCAAATCCGAACGCGCAAAGACGATCCCACGCCCTGCCTCTAATGGCTCTAACACCATTTTCACAGGCACACCCTTATGCAACCCAATCCCTACCACCTCCACGCGTCTTGCTATGGTTCTCTCTCTCATACAATGTCCTTTATTTTGATTATATCGTCATTTCTCGTGATCAATTTTAACCTGTCATTCTCATTAAGGCGCGCAAGCAAGGCATCGCTTAAAATCTCCCCCTGAAAAGTGATGTGCGCAGAATAGACATTTTTAAGCACCATACACACTCCCATGCAAATAATAATCCCCTCACAACGCCCATAGACACTAATGTTTTGTTCTGAAACAATCTTAGCCCCATGGTTGATATTCCCCAAAAAAATCAAGCTGGACGCGCTGTCAATCTCCTCCCCGCTACGGATGTGGCGTTCAAAAATTTGCACCTGATCTAGGGGTGTTGGGGTTTTAGAGGCTTGCAACGCGTCAGAGGCTTCGTAAAGCACAATTTGATCGCTAGGCTTGCCCTTGAGATCCTTGGTGCTCACACTATAGGCTAAGTCGTAATGCTCTAGGGCTTCTACAACTTCTAATGGCGGGGGGGCTTTGAATAAGAGTAGGTAATCTTGCAAAAGAGGGGCGTTTTTGTGGATGAAGTTCAGGTATTGCTCTTTATTGGCTACACTGAGTTCAAAACAGCGCACCTGCTTTTGTCTGGTTTGTAGCACCGCTCACCTTTGTTCTTGGATGCGCCGTTGTGCCTGATCTAGCACATCGTTGAAACGCTGGATAAAACCTGTATCCATCCACTCACGCGGGCGCACCGACACGCCTTGCACCAACACTTCAAAATGCAGGTGGTCAAATTTGCTCGAGGCGTTTTTGCCACTCACTCCCAAGATGCCACTAGGTCCCACTAAATCCCCCTTGCGCGCCAACAAGCTTGAGAGACTCCCATATAGCGCGTGCAAACCCAAGCCATAGGACACAAGCGCGCCCTTGCCATAACTTTGTATCTCTTCGGCAAGCACCACGCGCCCCTCATTGCTGGCTAGAATCTTAGAGCGCTTCCCAAAGAGATCGACTCCCAAGTGCAAAAATTCCCCTAACACATCACCCTTGAATAGGTAGCGTTTCTTAGTGCCAAAGGGGACCAAGACCCTAGGCTTACTCACGCCTAAGGGGTTGAAAACCTGCAGGTGCAAAGCTTCATGGATGGGGGTGTTATTCAAGTCTTTGGCGATAATCTCTTCTAAATTGGTGCGCATGCTCGCGCGCTCTGAGCGCAGATCGTCTTTAAACTCTTGAATCGCTTGGGCTTTTGTGGGGTATTTCTTGCTCATCTCCACATTGCGATCAATATAGGGGGTGCGGGTATTTTGGATAAATTTAAGGGGGAGGGTGGTGGTGTTAAAAGCCTTATCTCGAGCGATGATGGTGGCACTAAAAGCGCGCTGTTGCAAAGACCAGGGTAAAATCACGGCGTAATGCTTGTCTTTCATAAAGGGAAAGGCTTGAAAATCCCTACTCCCATTATTCAGCCACACCTTTTGCAACGCCTCTTCTTCGACTTTGAACACCACTAACGCGCTCCCCCCATAAGTGATATTGGTCGATTGGGCTAGGGTGTGGATTGTGGGGGGGGTGGTGTCCAATAGGAGATCAAAGCTCTTGCGCGTGGTATTCCCGCTAAAAAAGTTAGCATTGCTCCAATCGCACATGCTAATCTCATAGTGGAGTGTGGTTTGATCGTTGAGTTGGATAGGGGGTTTGGGTAGATCAACATGCAAGCGGCTGGGTTCATCTAGCACAATTTGGTTTTTCTCATAGACCACCAAGTTGTCGTTAGTGAAAACCTTGACATGGTAGGAGCGGATTTTAGCGGGGGTTTGCATGGTGATGATCATGGGGTGTTTGAGATTCCAATGCGTGGGGTTTTCAAAGCTCAAAGCCTGCGTGGGCGTTTTCTTGCCCCCCTCTTTGACAACCTTCATCACCAAATTAATGCGCCCCTGGTTGTCCTTACTGATCCAATAATTATAACTCAAATACCCACACCCTAAAAGCACTACCATCACAATCCAACGCCACACGATCGCCCCTTAAAAGACATACAGCACATTCACCACGACAAAACTCGTGCGCTTGAAGCCGATATTCCCACTGATTAAAGTCTTGCTAGATTGCGCGTTGGCGTAGGTGGCCGGGGTTTCCGCGCCAAAACGCAAGTAGGTTAAAGGAATCTTAGTGCCCAACTCCAAGCGCAGATGCCTTTTATAAGTGAAAGCCAAACCTAAATTGATCGTGTAATCTGCCTGCATCAACATTTTCCAAAAGATATCCGGACTTTTATACCCATTTGCCACCACCTGATTAAACGCCTTATTGCTAAAATCGCGCAAGATCATCAAACCCACCCCAAAGCCCGCATACGCGCCAATAAAATGCTCTTTAGCGCGATCCAAGGGGATGTCTATGAGCGCATCCATATTCAAAGATCCCAAGCCATAAAAGAGTTTGCCAAAGCCTTGAGAATTGTTATTGCCATTGAGAGTGTCAATGTTAGCCAACCCAGGGATGAGCAACAAATCCCCATAGACGCGCGTCCCAAAATAGAGATTAAAAAATTGCTGGTAACCCAATTCCACATTGAACATGCCAATGGTGTTTTTCAGTGTGATGGCGCGATTAAAGACATCATTAGGCACTCTAATACCAAGACTACTGCTTAGAACCTGCGCCCCGCTATAGGATTCTTGCAATCCTCCCACCCCAAACCCCCCCCCTAAAAAAGAACCCACTCTTTTCCTTGGCGATGCTATAACTCTCTAACTTCTGCGCCTTGAAGCGCCAATCCCTATTTTTATAATGCTTTTCCATGTATTTTTTAGAGTAGTAATGTTGGGTTTGGGGAGTTTGACCTAGGGCGCGGATTTGTTCCTTTAATCTACGCACTTCAGGGTCTGAGTCGTAATTGGGGTAAGTGGGTGGTGGGGGGATGGGGGTTGGAGGCGCTAGCAAGGCTGGGTTAGGGATGAAGTAGGGGTTAGAGGGGGGGGCTAGATTGGGCG
>NZ_QXQR01000030.1:0-7546 GCF_003660355.1 Helicobacter sp. L8 | reverse complement strand
CCCCCACCTCCTCCCTCTCCCGCACTCCAAGAACCCAGCGCGCCTGTAGAACAGAGCACCACACCCAAAGAACCCAACGCTTTGAGTAAAAGGACGCGTGGAATCCGCATTGTCAAGCGCACCGATCAAGAAGAAGCGGCGTTGGCTAGGGCAGCGGCATTAGCCTCTATGATGAAAGAGGCGGGCGAGAAAAAGGCTAAAAAACCCTCTAAACCTAAGAGTGTGGCTAAACCCAGCGCGAAAAACCGCGCCCAAAGATTGGATTTCTCCCAAAATCGCGATTTTAACGATCTCTATGAGGACGAACAAGACGAAATCGTGCTATTTGACTTCCATGCCCAAGATTTAGAGATCAAAGAAGAAGCCCCCCAAAAAGCCCTTACAGATAGACTCAAAATCCAGCGTAAGACCCCATGGGTCAATGAGGGGGGGATTAGGCGTTCTAGCCGTAAAAAGCGCGTGTATCGTAGCGATAACACACAAAAAAGCGTGCAAAGCACCATTAGCATTTCTGAAGAGGTGCGCGTCTACGAATTTGCCCAAAGCGCAAACCTCAATCTAGCCGATGTGATCAAAACCCTCTTTAATTTAGGCATGATGGTAACCAAGAACGACTTTTTGGATCGCGATGCCATTGAGATTTTAGCCGAAGAGTTCAAGCTAGAGGTGCAGATTGAAAGCGCGCAGGTGTTTGTGGAGGAGGCTCAAGAGGAGGAGAACCAAGTTTTGATCGAACGCCCCCCTGTAGTAACCATTATGGGGCATGTTGATCATGGCAAAACCTCTCTTTTAGATAAAATCCGCAACCAGCGCGTAGCTGGGAGTGAAGCTGGGGGGATCACCCAGCACATCGGGGCTTACATGGTGCAAAAGGGGGATAAGTGGATTTCCTTTATTGACACCCCCGGGCATGAAGCCTTTAAGCAGATGCGCGAACGAGGAGCTAAGGTTACTGATATTGCCATCATCGTGATCGCCGCTGATGATGGAGTCAAGCCCCAAACCATTGAAGCGCTCAAACAGGCTAAAGATGCCGGGGTGCAAATCATCGTAGCGATGAATAAAATGGACAAAGAAAACGCCAATGTGGATAAACTCAAGGCTGAGTGTGCGGAGTTAGGCTTTAGCCCACGCGATTGGGGCGGGGAGTTCGAATTTATCCCCATTTCGGCTAAGACTGGAGAGGGCATTGACACCCTATTAGAAACGATCTTGATTCAAGCTGAGATCATGGAGCTTAAAGCCTCTAAAGAGGGGAGCGCGCGCGCGGTGGTGCTAGAGGGGAGTGTAGAAAAGGGGCGGGGCGCGGTAGCAACGCTGATTGTGCAACAAGGAACACTTAGAGTGGGCGATTCGGTGGTGGCTGACATCGCCTTTGGTAAAATTAGAACCATGACAGACGATCAGGGCGTGGGTGTGAAAGAATTAAAACCCTCCCAAGTCGCGCTCATCACGGGCTTAAGCGAAGTGCCCATGGCAGGTTCCACCTTGATCGCGGTGGAAAATGAAAACACCGCTAGGAGTTTGGCGCATAAAAAGGCGACCTATTTACGCCAAAAAGCCTTGAGCAAGAGCACCAAGGTGCATATTGATGAGCTTGCCTCTATGGTGGCAACTAAAGAGATCACCCAGATTCCTATCGTGCTCAAAGCCGACACTCAGGGCAGTTTGGAGGCGATCAAGCACAGCCTGCTAGGCTTGAATAATGAGGAAGTGGGTATCCAAATCATTGGCGCGGGTGTGGGGGGGATTAGCGAAAACGATCTAGCTTTAGTAGCCAATAGCGCGCACGCGCTCGTGCTGGGCTTTAATATCCGCCCCACAGGCAATGTGCGCACGCGCGCAAAAGAATTGCGCGTGGAGATCAAAACCTACAGCGTGATCTACGCGCTTTTAGATGACATGAAGGCTCTAATGGGTGGTTTGATGAGTCCGGTGATCCATGAAGAAGACACCGGACAAGCCCAAGTGCGCGAAACCTTTGTGATCCCCAAAGTGGGCACGATCGCTGGGTGCATGGTGGTTGATGGGGTGATTAACAAGGGCATTAAGGTGCGCTTGATTAGAGAGGGCGTGGTGGTGCATGTGGGTAAAATCGTGTCTTTGAAACGCTTTAAAGATGACGCCCAAGAGGTGTCTAAGGGGTATGAGTGTGGGATCATGCTCGATCATTACAACGATGTGCGCGTGGGCGATGTCTTTGAGAGTTTTAAAGAAGTCCAACAAACAAGGATTCTCTAATGGAAAATATCCATGCCAAACGCCTAGATGCAGGCTTACTAGAGTATATACAGGAGGCTTTAAGCGCGCTGGGCGATCCTAGATTGCAAAATCTCACGCTCACGCGCGCGCATTGCTCTAAGGGCAAGCACCACGCGCATGTTTATTTAGACGGGCATTTGCTAGAAACACAGGAGAGGACCTCCATTTTCAAAGCCCTAAAGAAAGCCACGCCCCTACTCAGAGCGCATGTCTTGCAGGTGAGTGGGTGGTTTAAATGCCCCCAGTTGAGTTTTCATATTGATGAATCCTTAGAGCAGGAGGCGCGCATGGAACGCCTCTTTGCGCGCATCGCCCAACCCAAATGCTAGAGAATTTAGAACCCCTCTTGGAGCGCACTTTACAGGGCATGGGTTGCGCGCTCTACGATGTCGCCCTTTTGAAGGAAAACCAACGCGACATTTTACGCATCAGCATTAAAGCCCTGCAAGGTCCCACAACCCTAGACACCTGCCAAGAGGCTAGCCTACTCATCTCCCCCTTGCTAGATGTGCATGCCAATATGCCCGGCTCTTACTGCCTAGAAGTGAGTTCTATGGGCTTAGAGCGCACTTTGAGCAAGCTTAGACATTTTGCGCTCTCTATTGGGGATTTAGTGGAGGTGCGCACTGTGCAGAACGAACGCTTTAGGGGGGTGGTTGGAACACTAGAGGGCGAGGTCATTGTCTTTGAAACTCAGGGCGCATTAAAACGCGTGCCCCTAGCGCAAATCAAAAAAGCTAAAACCATCTTTGAATTTGGAAAAGCTAGATAGCTAGATGGGGTGTGGGGTGGATTTGGCAATCTAGTTTGACTCGGCTTTGCCTAAACACTCTTGTAAAATGGCTTGTTGTTGTGCTTGCAGGTTTGGACTTTGTGCCTGCAAAAGGGCGATTTTAGATTCTAAATATTCTATTGCGCTTACGATTTGCTCTTGGGCGTGCAAAGGCGGGAGGGGGATTTTAAGGTTTCTAAAATCCTCAGTGTTGAGGCTAGGGTAAGAGGCTTTAGGCATCTTTTCCTCCATTTGGCGCATTAAATCGCTTGAAAACATAAAAAGGGCGTATAAAAAGGGGATTTTAGAATAAAAGTCTAATCTAGCAATGTTTAGTGGTTGCGACCACTGGGGGGGGGGGGGGGTGATGAAGGCTAAAAATCTAAAGTCCATGTACACCTCAAGTTCATAAAATATCAATGGCGCATTACGCCAAAGACAAGGCGCATTATAGCATTTTTTTGTATCTGTCTGAAACTTTAAGACATTTTATCCAGATTGCGCGTAAAACTCCGTCCTTTAGGGCGGAGATGTCAGCGTACTCTAAGAAAAGAAAAGCTATCCTCGCGACAGATGGGTGAGATTAGTAAAGACTTGATGTGGCAGAGCTAGGTGTGCCCATTCTAGCCGCTGGAATTAGGCACGATAACGGGTTAGGAACTAGTCTCCAGTGATTCTGTAGGTCTTGTTGGCTGGGAGTAGGTCTTGCGGACTATAAAATGCAAAGCCTTTCGGGCTCAGAAACGCTGATTTCTGTGGTTTCTGTTAGTTAGGAAGCTCCTCCCTTTAATAAGGATGGAGAGGAGCAGTTCGCTTACTTTTAAAATTGCAAGATCGTGTAATCCAGACTGGTCATGAGGTTTCGATACACAAAGAATCAAAAACATATCGGCGTGATGTTATGACAAGCGATCAAAGCGATCAGCACAAAAGGCTTATTAGAAGGTCATTGAAGCATATCAGAAAAGCACACGATGAAAATTGCCTAAGTATTTTTGCCGGTGCTGGAATCAGTGCTAGTTCTGGATTGCCATCATTGAAAGAATTGACAAATGCCTTAAAGGAGGAGCTTTATGGTAATACAGAAATAGATGAGGATTATCCCATCTTGGCTGAAAAGTTTTTTAATCGATTTGGGAACGAATGCTACTACCAAAAATTAAGAGAAGAATTAAAGATGCTGGATGGTAATGATGTCGAGCCAAACTTACACTTAGAAATTGTCAAACTCAATCTTAAAAATCTCATTACAACTAACTGGGATAACTTGTTTGAAAAAGCCTTTGATAAAGAGAAAATTTTTTCTAATATTATAAAGACCGATAGGGACATTAAAAATTCTGGTGGTTTTTCAAAACTCATTAAGATGCATGGAAATTTAGATAAAGAGAATATTGTTTTCCGCGAAAAAGACTATTAGAATACAGTCAAAATTTTCCGCTCATTGAAAACTATGTCAAAGGAATTTTTTCAACAGATACTGTTGTCTTGGTTGGTTATTCCTTAGGTGATCAAAATGTCAAGCAAATCATCTCTTGGGTAAATTTCCACCTAAACAAAATACAACAGAAATCAAACAGAACGAAAACAATTCATTTTATTCAAGAAAGTGGCACAAATCCACGCTTCTATCAGAAACAGCAGAGATCTACACAAAATCAGTAACGAGATAACCAATCAGACCGATTTGATAGCAGTAGAAACCTTGAAAGTTAGGAATTTGCTCAAAAACCACAAACTAGCTAAGAGTATTGCTAATGTTAGTTGGTCTAGGCTCATTGCTCTATTAGAATACAAGGCTAGTTGGAAAGGCAAAACTTTGCTAGAGATAGATCAATACCTCCCTAGCTCTCCAATCTGTTCTACTTGCGGAAGCAACACAGGTAAAAAGCCACTGCAACTTAGAAATTTTGTCTGGTTGTCAAACACGCCACCATAGGGACCTCAATGCTTCAATGCTAGTATCAACATTAAAAACTATGCCTTGGGTATGCTAGATGAAAGGCACGCTATGCACGCTATCAAAGAAAAACGCGTCGCGTTTTCTAAAGTAGGAAACCTCCGAAGTTACGCTTGTGAAAGCAAACGGAACGCTTACCTTACTAACGGGGTTGTAACTAAGTATGGATACATACTAGATACTGCTAGTTATGGATCGTTACAAGCTTGTAAGTCCACTTGTTTTTGATGGGTGGGTAATTCACCTATCATACTAATCCCGAGTTTTGGAGACATCGATCATAAAAATATTACCTGAAGCTCTAAACGCCTCCACAATGGCAACAGAGATTCTAGATCGCGACTCTAAAGCTTCGTGAGGATCGGTAACATAGAACACATAAAGACACATTCCTTCCTTTTTTGGCATGAAAAACACTCTAGGACATGTTTTCTTTATATCTCCCAACTCTATATATTTCAAGTTGAAACTAGAATACTTTTTTCTTTCATTCAACCCTTCATGCATCGCTTTGCTATACTTTTCAGAATGTTGGGTGGCGATTTTTTTGGCTATATCTTCAGCACTCTGTAAATTGGAGTTAAAGGCAATTAAAAACTCTACACCATCCCACACCATTCTAATACCAAGATAGCTAAGATGATTATATTTAACAAACAAACCTGTGAGGACATAGGATGTGGGCACAAAGATGACTCGCCCCGCCCTCCCATCATGCCTAAGACAAGTATCTAGTGTAACATTCTCAAACAATGTCAAATAAAACGAAGAAATCTCGATTACATCTCCAACATAGGTGTTTCCATCCTTAGAAACTTTCACCCGATCTCCCTCACGCACATCCGATAAAATGACCTTTATGGCTATCCACCTTAGAATGGCGTACGAGCTTATCGAATTTAATCCAATGCTTACCATTTTGTGGGATATAGATACACCTGCTAAGCGTAAGATACAGATAAGACAATAAACAGAAGTGACGATATAGGCTAGAAAAACAAACCTGTGAAGAATGAGATACCATCTGTTAATTTTATAAGTAGGTTTGCCTTTATTCATTGCTTTTTTTCTTGAATACCAAAATATAGACAACGCACCAAGCACAACTAACCATAAAAGTGGAGTAAGAGCAAGGTCAAGGACAACATTGTTTTTACTCTCTTTCATTTCCTCGACATATATGCCTATGTTCTTTTCTAAAAGCTTCTGTGCGCTCTGGAGTTGCGTTTTATTATCTTCTTTTTGAGAGATTTGTTGAGAAAAATTACGATCTGAAGAGGTGTTCTTTAGCTGGTTAAGTGCCTCCAATTCCCGTTCCAAGACGGCTAATGCCTGCGTTAAAGACTGTTGATGCTCTCTCATAGTCTCAAGGTTTACCTTGAGACTATCAAAAGAGCCACCTCCAAGAACGAGGAACAAACTGGCAAGAAATTTTGGTACGGGAGGTTTTTGCACGAGATCCTTGAATGGGTCGCTTTTGTAGGGCTCCAAACGCTTTTCTTGTTGTCTTAAATCCTGCATGGTGTGGTTCAAAGTATTGATTTGGCTCGCGTTGCCTTTGGTTTGTAAAATTTTTAATTCCTGTTGGATTTTCTGAATTTTGGCAATAACATTTCCGTAGTTTTCATGTTTCTTCAATCTTTCTAACCAAATGTTACTACTCGCGTTAAGGTTTTGTTGAGCAGTAGCAAGTCTGGTTTCAAGCTCTTGGGTGTCTGCCAAAAGAAAAATGCACATTGCCAATAACAGTTGCACTAATCTCATTATCTACCTTCAAAACATAGCTTCGGTATTCCCAAGCTGTTCCAATAAAGTTTCTTGGAGTATAGCAAAGCATGCCATAATAGAGTAGCAGTTTTTATCTAACTTGATTTTACTCTTGTTCTACCATGATGGTCTGTGCTTAGTGTTATTTCTAGAGAACAAGGAGTCTTTAGATGCATTATTGGACACAGGAGAGCATTAAGTTAGCTAACCAACTAGATTATCTCGATCGACTCTTTAAAATTTATCCTATCTCACCCAATGCAAGAAGGTTGTTAGCTGATGATGTTAGAAAGGCTATTTATCAAATTTACGCTAATCCTAAGCCCGGTCAATTGTTAAAGATTTTATTAAAACAAGAAATTTTTCCTCTTAAAGACTCTTATGTAGCCTACCTTAAAAGAGACCCCTCTGCGCTTAAGCGTAACCCTAAAACCGTAGCACGACTTGAGAGCACACTTTTTAGCATGGGGCTTGAACAAATCTTTTTAGAATTGACAAAACCCATTGAAACTAATAGACAGATGGGATCTTTGTTTAAAAGATGGATCAAAGAAAAATTTGCCTTCCCCATTACAAACGATCCACGCGTATTTTTAAGTTATCAGGGAAAAACACCAATCATTTTTAATGCAAGCGATCAAGCGATGCAGGATCTAGCCAGGGAGCACTTTGGCTATTGTAGAGACAAAGAACTCTTTTAACAAGGTTTTTCCCTGTGCTTGGGACATCAGATACCCTACAAACTCTCCATGCATGTTATAAAGAATGGCACTAGGGTAACAAAT